>JAVHLI010000004.1:209179-226573 GCA_031082185.1 bacterium
TATTCAAATACCGTCGAGACGAACACCGCGTTCACCTGATTGTATATCACCTTGTCTGGACTCCGAAGCGCCGGAAGGCAGTCCTGGTCGGAGGAGTTGCCGCCGATTGTCAGAAACTCATCGAGAGGAAATGCGATGAGCAGGGATGGGAGATTCTGAAGTTGGCGGTACAGCCCGACCACATTCATCTGTTCGTGCAAGCGTGGCCGACCGTCTCGGCGGCGGAGATCGTGAAGGAGTGCAAGGGGCTTACCTCCCACGACCTGCGGCAGAAGTATCCCGTTCTCAAGCGTCTGCCCTCCCTCTGGACTCGTTCCTACTTCGCCGCGACAGCGGGCAACGTCTCAGCTGAGGCTATCAATCGCTACATCGCGGCACAGAAGGGTCTTTGATGCAGGCAACCTACCGCTATCGACTCTATCCCACGAAATCCCAGAAGCGCAAACTGGAAGCGACAATTGAAACGTGCCGCCGCTGGTATAACGCCTGCCTGGAGGAGCGCAAGTCTGCGTGGAACGAGCGGCAGGAGAGCGTCGGAAAGAACGCGCAGTTACGGAATGTCAAAGACTATCGCCGGGACAATCCCTTCGCGGCGCAATTGCACTCGCACATCCTCCAGGTCACAACCTGCGACCTGGATAAAGCCTTCCAGGCGTTCTTCCGCCGCGTCAAGGCGGGAGAGAACCCCGGCTATCCTCGCTTCCGCGGCAGGGACCGTTTCGACTCGTTTGGGTTGAAGGAGTACGGTAACGGATTCCGCCTGGACGGAAGGCGGTTGAAAGTCACGGGCATCGGACGGATTGCAGTGCGCTGGCACCGGCCGGTCAAGGGCGAGGTCAAGACCCTCCGCATCCGCAGGCAAGCGGGAGTCTGGTACGCTTCTTTCAGTTGTGATGCACAGCCCGAGTCGCTGCCTCCAACCGGGCGAGACATCGGAATAGACGCAGGCATCGCCAGCCTGCTTACCACGAGCGACGGCGAGCACATCGAAAACCCAAAGTGGTATCGGTCAGAGCAAGCCCGTTTGCGTATCCTGCAACGCCGGGTTGCACGTCGTAAGTTGGGAGGAGTCAATCGGCGTAAGGCGGTCCGGGCCGTTGCCTGCCAGCACGCATACGTGGCGAACCGCCGAACAGACTTCCTGAAGAAGTTGGTCTACGGCCTTGTCTCGCGCTACGACCGGATTGCAGTCGAGAACCTGCGAATCCCGAACCTGGTACGGAACCCGTACTTGGCAAAGAGCATCCTGGACGCCGGCTGGGGATACTTCCGAAAGCACCTGTCTTTCAAGGCAGCATGGGCCGGGAAGACAGTTGTGGCGGTCGCTCCAGCCTACACGTCCAAAACTTGCTCGGGTTGTGGGGCGCTCTTCGAAACCCTAACGTTAGCAGACCGTTGGGTGCGTTGCGATTGCGGCCTCTCGATGGACCGCGATGAAAACGCAGCCCTGAATCTGCTCGCGCTCGGACGGAGCGCGTGGGGCATAACGTGGCCGGTTGCGGCGAGCGTGCCCCAAGAAGCCGTTGGGCTTTAGCCCATGCGGAGCGTCACACGGTGAGCCAAGTTACCCTGCATCCGGGCATCCGCCCCACCCTGGCCGAGGTGGGCGAGGCGCCCCCCGGTGAGTTCACGCCTGCCCGGTTC
Source organism: bacterium (assembly GCA_031082185.1). Classification (NCBI taxonomy): domain Bacteria; species bacterium. The sequence continues at coordinate 210,824 of JAVHLI010000004.1, forward strand.
CAGCAAGAGGCCCTCTCGGCGCTGGGATCGCGAGACGTCCTGGTTTCGGCGCCGACCGGCAGCGGCAAGACGTGGATCGCGCAGGAGGCGATCCGCGCCTGGCTGACGGCCGGAGGCCAGAGCTGGTACACCACGCCGCTGAAGGCGCTCTCAAACCAGAAGTTCCGCCAGTTCCAGCGGCTGTTTGGGGAAGAGGCGGTCGGCCTGGTGACCGGGGAGCGGCGCATCAACCCCCGCGCGCCGGTCATCGTGGGCACCACCGAGATCCTCCGCAACATCCTCTATGCCGGGGACGGCGGCATCGCGTTCATCGTCCTCGACGAGGCGCACTACATCGGAGATACGGAGCGCGGCACGGCCTGGGAGGAGATCCTGCTCCTCTCACCTCCCAATGCGCGGCTCCTGCTGCTGTCCGCCTCGATTCCCAACGTGGACGAACTGGCCGGCTGGATGAGCGAGATCCGCGGCCGGCCGCCGGCGGTCGTGCTGGAGGATCAGCGTCCGGTCCCACTGCGGCTGCTCCTGGCCGACGGTGGCGGCGGCCTCCTCCCGCCCGCGCTGGCCGGAAAGGTGCGGCGCGAGGAGCGTCGTCGGGGTTGGCTGACCGAACTGGTGCGCCAGCTCGAGGCCGGCAACCTGCTGCCCGCGATCCTCTTCTTCCCCTCACGCCGCGAGTGCGACGTGGCCGTCCGCGAATTGTCCGCGCTTCGGCTGCCCGGCGCGGAAGAGCGCGCCAGGGCGCTCGGCAGGTGGGAGTCGGAGTACCCCACGCTGCTGGGCCATGCCTACCGGCACACGTTGATCCAGTGCGGGATCGCGCCCCACCACGCAGGGCACCTGATGGCCTGGCGCCTTGCGGTTGAGGACCTGCTGGGCCTCGGCCTGGTGCGCGCGGTCGCCGCCACGACGACGCTGGCGAGCGGGCTGGATGTGCCAGCGCGCACCGTGGCGTTGTCCACCCTTGTACGCAACAGCCCGGAAGGACCGGTCTCGCTCTCGGCAACCGAGTTCCAGCAGATGTCCGGCCGGGCCGGCCGCAGGGGTCGCGACCGCGTAGGCGTGGTGGTTATCCCGGCATCCGACCGCGGCGAGGCTCAGCTCGGCCTGGCCCTGTCTGGAGCAGAAGCCGAGCCGGTGACCTCCGCGTTCACCCCCACCTACTCGCAGGTGCTGAACCTGCTGTCGCGGAGGGACCTCCGCACCGCGCTCGCCGAGATCAGCAGGTCGTTCGCCGCCTACCAGGGCCTGCTGGGCCGCCGGATGCGGCTGCCGCGAAAGCTGCCCGACGGAGAGATCGCGGAGGCGGCCGCCCGGGCGCGCGACGGCTTGAGCACCGAGTTCCTGCTGCGGGCCGGAGTGCTGCAGTCGTTGGGATACCTCGACCGCAACGCGTGCCTGACCGAGAACGGCAGGTGGGCGATGCGGCTGCGGCACACACGCCTGCTGATCCTCGCGGAGCTCGTGCGACGCAAGCAGGTCCCCCCTACCGGCCCGCGGCTGGCCGCGGTCGCAGCCGCGCTGGGCACGGAACGGCCACCCCGGGGCGGCGGAGGCAAGGCGCGCCTGGCGGCGGTCGCGCACGTCGTGGACGAGGTCGCGCGCCTGGAGCGGCAGTTCGGGGTCGCCCCCGACCCTGTGGCGGGAGAGTTCAAGGCGGAATGGCACCGCACGCGCCGGCGGCTGGTGCCGTCGCCGGCCGAGCGCCGTGCCGATGTCTTGGAGGCGTGGGCGCGAGGCGCGGAGTGGACCCGACTGGTGGCCGAGGCTGAGGCCGAGGAAGGCGACCTGCAGCGCACCATCCTGCAGGCGGCAGAGGTACTGATGCAGATCGAGAATCTTCCCATGCCCGAGCTGCGGGCCCTGGCGCGGGCAACGCGGGAGGCGCTGCTGCGGCCGCCCGTCGTCTGATCGGGGTCTAGCCAGGCGGTATGTTGGGTATGAAACCCATACCAGGGGTCTGGAGCGCCACGGGCCACTTCCCACGCCGGATGGGTCTGGAGGCGTATTGGTGATGCATCATCGGTCTCAGGATGGTTTCACGCTCATAGAACTCGTGATGGTCGGCGCCATCGCGGCGGTGCTCGTCGCGGCTTCGGTGGGCCAGTACCAGGAGTTCATAAGCAACCAGCGCCTCCACACCTGGGCGGAGACGATCGCCACCGACCTGCGGGCCGGCCAGCAGGTAAGCGTCTCGCAGCGCCGGATGGTCGTGGCCGTGTTCGACAGTAACCTCTACACCATCACTGCCGAGAGCGCAGTGATAAAGATAGGCCACCTGCCTCCCGATATCATCAGCACTCTGCAGACGATCAACTTCTCCTCCCTAGGGACGACCACGACCGCGGGCACGATCATGTTGCGCAGCCAGATGACCAACCGGACGCGGCAGATCTCGGTCGCAGCCGCAACCGGCCGCGTGAGGATTGATTGATGGCATCTCTGGCCGCGGCGAGGGTGAGGGGACGCAGCTACCGGGACGGCCAGCAGGGGTTCACACTGCTTGAGGTCATGGTCGGCATGCTGCTCCTCTCGGCGATCGTAATAATGCTCAGCCAGGGATACATGGCCGCGATCAGTCGGGCCGGGGAGATAGGCGACCACTCGACCGGGGCCGCTTGGATGCAGGCCATGGTGGATCACCTGCGCAACACCGGCTATGCCGGGGTCAGCGGCTCCTGGACCGAGACGGCGGCAAGCTGCGCATCGCCGGAACCCTGCCTTCCCGATGTGTTCAGCCGGGCGGAGATACAGGCGGCGGGCACGGCCGTTCCACTCCTCAAACAGGTCAACATCACGCTGTTCCGAAAGGGCATTGCGGCACCGTTCCTCGCCCTGTCCACGTATTTCACCGACATCAGGTTCCCGTGATGGAACACACCAGGGTGCGGCGAGTGGCAATGGTGCAGCGGGTGGTGCGGAGCGGCGACGAGCGTGGGATGACGCTGGTCGAGGTGCTGGCCGCGCTGGCGATCGGGTCGCTGGTGATGGCCACGATCTACCTGGCGTTGGGCACCGCGATCCGAGCGCGCCTGCTCGTGGAGAGCACCGTCCACAACCAGCAGCACGGGCGCCTGGTCATCCAGTGGGTCGCCGACCGCCTGAGGCAGGCCGGCTACGCGGTCAGCCCGGCCAGCACCATTCCCAGGTGCCGCGACGCGATCGTGGCCGAGGACGGTGCGCTGACACCAACGGCGACGCGCCTCTATTTCAATACCGACCTAGACGGCGTAGGCGTAGGCAACCCTACCCAAACGATCGGGTTCGGCCTGGGTACGGAAACCGTCGGCGGGACCTCCGTGAACGTGGTGCAGGAATCGGTCACCGACTGCACGGGCGGCGCGACAGAGCGGGTGGCCGGCGTCACCGACCCCACCTCGGTGGCGATCACTTCTCTCACGTTTGAGTACTACGATGCGAGCGGCGCCGTTGTTGTCAACCCAAGTACCCTTACGGCCATCCGATCAATCCGCATGGTCCGCGTCACGATGGTCGAGCGGGCGGCGGCAGGTGCACTGGGATCAAGGGAGCAGACATGGACGGTTCTGGTCAACCTCAGGAATCCAGACCCGCGCACGCTGTGAATCCACCTATCCCGCATGATCTGCGGCGTCAGCGACGGCGGACCGGCGCCTGTGGCAACGAACGCGGCAACGTCCTGCTAGTGATCCTGCTGTTCCTCATCGCGGCCGGCGTGCTCACGGTCGGCCTGCTCAGCAGCCTGCTCGGCGAGATCCAGGGCGGGTTCTCCTACCGCCACGGCGTGCAGGCGCTGGCTGTGGCCGAGGCAGGCATCCACTTTGCGGTCGCCAGGATCAACGAGACCGGCGGGACCTATCCGGGCGAGAGCAACAGGCAGATGGTGCACCCGACCCAGGGAGTCCTGGGCGTGTTCGACGTGGAGGTGCGTTGCTCGAACGGCACGGTCCCCGGGAGTCCAAACCCCTGTGCAGTCGCGCCCCAGCCGAACGAACGCATCGTCAGCGCCATCGGGTTCGTCCCGGACAGGACGCGGTCGCTGGGCCGGCGTACCGTGGTCATCGTGTTGCGCCAGGCCATGTTGACGTCCCTGGACTTCGCGGTCTGCGGCCGCGATGGCGTTACGCTCGACCGCGACACGGACACCTACGGCAATGTGGGCAGTAACGCCAACATCTCGCTCCTAGGGCCACCTACGACGCCGGGCTCGCTCGCCCGTACCTATGCCTACGGCGGCCAGCCGGGCAATGCCACCGCCGGCGGCACAGTGACCTGCTCTGGTTCGTGCGGGCCGGTCTACAATCAGGTGGCAGGGGTGACAACCGAGAAATACCCGGGCGGGCAGGTATGCCCGCCGCTGCCGGATTTCACATGCAGCCCGGCGGCCGGAGCATCAGGTGACCTCAACCAGTCCAATCTCACCATCAGCGCCGCCAACGCCAACACGGTCCTCCGCGACGTGGAAATGGAGGCGAACTCGACCCTGACCTTCGCCACCACCAGCGCCAGCGAGATCCTCACGGTACATCTGAACACGCTGATCGTCGGGAGGGACAGCTGGGTGCGGGTCACCGGTCCTGGAAAGATCGTACTTCACATGGCCGGGCGCATGGAGATAGGCCAGAGAACGTTCTTTGGAGTGGACGGCGCGAACGACAACATTGACCCGGGCCGCTTCGTGCTCCAGAGCTGCTCCAGCGACGTGGGCACCGACTACGCGGTGGAGTTCCACCAGACCGGGGGAATCAACGCGATTATCCTGGCTCCCAACGGCAGGGTGCAGCTTGACCAGGCGAGCCTCTCCAACGGCGCTATTCAGTCAAGGAGCGTCCAGTTCGACCAAGCCACCAAGTTCACCTACAATACAACCGGCTTCGCAATCGGCGGAGGGGCGTTCAACACCTTGACCTCCTGGCGCGAGCAGCCGTAACACAGGTTGACAACCGCCGGCGCATCCTAGACGATAGGGGCGAGCCGGAGGATGGAACTCTTCCACGCATGCCCAAATCCAATACCGTCACCGAGATAGACATCCAGATCTTCGACCGCCCGCGCGCGTTCGCATTTCGCGGCCGGTCGCTGCGCACCCTGTCGGCGGCGCTCCGACGCGAGGCCGGCGGGTCCGGACCTCATCTGAGCCTCATCGCCGGCGTGCTCGACGCCCTGGCCGGTGCCGGATGGCGATACGCCGCCTTCAAGGGGGAGACCGTTACCCTGGCGCACACCCACGCGCCGGGCCGGGTGCTGATCGAGGCGTTTCTCGCCGAGCGGTTCGGCCCCGACCTCCTGGGGCGGATCGCGATTCGCGAGCGCGTGAACGGACCGTCGCCGAAGCCCCCGCGCCTCCCCAAGGCCGACGACGAGATGAGTCGTGAGCTGCGGCGCCTGATCGGCGCCGAGAGCCACAAGCAGGATCTCTACCTGGGTCATCCGACCGAGGAGTTGGCCGAGCTCCTGTTGGACATGAGCTTCCTGGCGCAGGAGGCGTTGGACGACCCCGAGGTATCGCGGCTACTGGACCGGACCCAGGCCGAGCACGAGCAGGACGCGCAGTATCGCGATCTGCACAGCAGGTATCTCTCACTGACCGAGCGCACCGGCATGGGCCATCCGGCCGCGGAGGAAGCGTACTGGGACTTGTTCTCCTATACTTCGCGCAAGCTCTCGAAGCTGATTCCGGCGCTGAGATCGTTCCTCGACCGCAGGGGCTTCAACGATCTCTGCGAACACGAGGCCACGGCCTTCTTCACCGCAGCCCTGTCACTGGCGCTTTCCGCCATTGAGGCGGACGAACCCTAACCCGGCGACCGTAGGGTCCGAATCACCTCTCCGGCAATAACCTGCAGCGCCGCGGCCACCGGGACCGCCAGCAGCGCGCCGAGAATCCCCATCAGCTTAGCGCCGATCATGATAGCTACGATCGTCAGCAGGGGCGAAAGCCCCACGGCCTTCCTCATCACGCGCGGCACCAGAACGTTGCCCTCGATCTGCTGGATGACCGTAAAGAAGACAACCACGGCCACCACCTGCCAGGTTGACCCGAACAGCGCCACCAGCACCGCGGGGATGGCGCCCAGCACCGGCCCGATCATCGGGATCAACTCGGTAATACCGGCGGCCAGGCCCAGCAGGAGCGGATAAGGGAGCCCGATCGCCCAGGTTCCCAGGCCGGCGGCCGCGCCGATGATGAGACCGAGCAGGAGCTGACCGCGCAGCCAGCCGCCGAACTTCCCTCCGACGTGCCCCAGCACCGCCTCGATCTGCCCCCTGCGCTGCCGTGGGAAGAGCCCCAGGAAGCCCTGCTTGATCGCCGGCCCCTCCAGCAGCATGTAGATGCTGAGGATCAGGGCCGTGACGGCTGAAACGACGACGCCGAAGACGCGGAACGCCACCCCGGTGGCCGCGCCGACATAAGAAGTGAGGCGGCCGGCCTCGTTGGGAAGGCGGTCCAGCAGGGCGGTCAGGTCCGGTAGCCAGGCGTAACGCTGCTGGAACCCTGTCAGCATCGTCCGCAGCCCCTGGTAGAACTCGGGCGCCGTCTCTGCGAACTGCCGCGACTCGGCCACGATCGGCGTGACCAGCAATCCGCCGGCGAGCACCAGCACTAGAACCACGCCCAGGTACACCACGGCGATCGCGGCCGAACGCGGCAGGCGCCGCCGGCGCCGGGTCCAGGTCCGATTCGCCAGCCTCTCCACCACGGGGCTGAGTCCGGTTGCCAGTATCGCGGCGAGGAGAACCACGACGAGGATCTCTCCGACCTCAAGGAGCAGGCGGGCGGCGGTGATGACGGCGAGAACCGTGAGGACGACGATGGACGTATTGATGACAAGTTCGGAACGGGCTCCCAGTGCGGCCACCCCCTCGGGGTCATGTGATGCCCCCACGGTCGGGCACCTCTCGGGAGGATTCGCCGCCGGCCTCGTCCGCGCCTGGGTCGGAGGCGCGGCTTGACGGTCCTGTGGGCGTTTCCTAGAATGAGTGCGCTGGTCCTGCTCGTCCCGTGTTCCGCGGTAGCTCAATGGTAGAGCGTCCGGCTGTTAACCGGAGGGTTGTAGGTTCGAATCCTACCCGCGGAGCCAGAATCCAATCCGCTCACATTCTTCCTACTCTGGTGGGTCATCCGCGACTCCTGGACTGATGGCCAACTTCTCGCTTGCAATTCTGCAGTCAAAATGCATAATCACAAGAAAGGGGGGTGCGCCTTGGCCCGCAAGTATATCAAAAGGTCGCTGGAGATAGTTCTCAAGAAGGCCGCATCCGAGTTCCCAGCCGTTGTTCTGACCGGTCCCCGGCAGTCCGGCAAGACCACGGTTCTCAAACACATCTTCGGCGAGGAGTGCCGGTACATCTCCCTCGAGCCTCCCGATGTCCGGACGGCGGCCATGGAAGACCCCCGCGGTTTTCTCGAAATGTACCCGCCGCCGGTCATCTTCGACGAGGTCCAGTACGCACCCGATCTGCTTCCTTACGTGAAGGAGTGGATCGACGCCCACAGGGACCGGACCGGGCAGTACCTGCTCACGGGTTCCCAAGATCTCCTGCTTGTGGAGAAGATCACCGAGTCTCTGGCCGGGCGGGCGGCGATGCTCCGCCTGCTGCCTCTATCGCGCCGCGAGGCTGCCGGATGCCCCGAGGCCCCTCTCCCGTGGGAGCCCAAGAAACCCGGCAGTACCAATGCAGGTGCTTCGTACCAGGAGATCTGGAAGGACTTCCTGCGCGGTAGCTATCCGGAGATGGTCGCCAACCCCGGGCGCGACATCGGGCTGTGGCACGCCGGTTATGTTCAGACCTACCTCGAACGGGACGTGCGCTCCCTCCGCCAGGTGGGCGACCTATCCCAGTTCCAGAGCTTCCTTCGGGCCCTGGCGGCGCGGACCGCCCAACTGCTCAGCCTGACCGATCTGGCCAAGGACCTCGGCGTGGCCGTAAACACGGTCAAGGCCTGGCTTTCCGTGCTGGAGGCCACCTACCAGGTGATCGTGCTGCGGCCTTATTTCGCCAACGTGGGGAAACGCCTCGTCAAGACGCCGAAGGTCTATTTCACTGATGTCGGCACGCTCTGCTATCTCACCGGCCTCAAAGACCCCGAGCACGCGGCCTCCGGCCCCATGGGCGGTCCGATCATGGAGACGGCGGTGCTGTCCGAAATCGTCAAGACGCTCACTCACCGGGGCATGGACCCACAGGTCTACTTCTGGCGGACCTCCGCCGGCACGGAGGTGGACATCGTGGTGGAGACCGCCGGCAAGCTCGTGCCCGTGGAGGTGAAGCTCTCTGCGACACCCCGCCCGGCCATGGCTTCTTCCATCAAGACCTTCCAGAAGGATTTCGGCGACAAGGCCATGCCCGGTTACGTGGTCCATCCGGGCGATATCCGGCTGCCCTTGGGGTCGAACGTGACGGCCCTACCGTTCGCCGAACTATAGTCACTTCCCTACAGCAGCCCCTTCAACCGCATCCGGAGGTCGTTGGGGCTGTCGGCGGCGGCCATCGCGGCCTCCTCGTCCACCAGCCCCTCCTTGATCAGCAGGAACAGCGAGTAGTCGAACGTCCGCATCCCTTCCTGGATGCCGGCCGCCGACTGCATCACGCTGCGGATGCCGGCCAGGTCGGCCTTGCGCAGCAGCTCCCGCACACGCGGTGTCGAGAGCATCACCTCCACGGCCACGATCCGGCCGGCCTCGTCCTTCCGGGCCAGCAGCCGTTGGGCGATGATGGCGTTCAGGTTCAGCGAGAGCTGTATGGCGACGCTCTCGTGGGCCGCGGCCGGGAAGAAGTGCAGCAGACGCTCGAGCGTCTGGCTGGCGTTGTTGGCGTGCAGCGTCGAGAGCACCAGGTGCCCGGTCTCGGCGAAGTGCACCGCGGCCGTGGCGCTCTCGTCGTCGCGGATCTCGCCGATGAGCACGACGTCCGGGGCCTGCCGCAGCACGTCCCGCAGCGCCAGGCTGTACGACTCGCAGTCGGTGCCGATCTCGCGCTGGCTGACGATGCTGCGGTCGTCGGGATGCACGAACTCAATTGGGTCCTCTATGGTGACGATGTGGCCGGCGCGCTCCCGGCTGCGGTGAGATATCATGGCCGCCAGCGTGGTGGACTTCCCGGACCCGGTCTGTCCCACCACCAGCACCAGGCCCCTCAGCGCCAGGGCCAGGGGCCCCACGACCGGCGGCAGGCGCAGGTCGTCGAACGATGGGACTAGGCTTTTTACGCGCCGGATCACCGCCGCCGGTGATCCCCGCTGCACGTAGACGTTGACGCGGAACCGGCCCAGCGCCGGGCTGGTGTAGGCGATGTCGGCGCGGTACCGGTCCTCGAACTCCAGCCGGTGCCGGTCGGTCATCATCTGGTCGGCCAGGCGCCGGATCTCATCTCCCGAAAGCGGCGCCCCATCAATGGCCTTCAGCTCGCCGGCCACCCGCAGCATCGGCGGCACCCCGACCTTGAGGTAGAGGTCCGAGGCGTCGCGCGCCTCCATATGCTTCAGCAGGTCGTCAATGTGCATGACGGACGCCTCACCCCCACCTCTACCGGCGGGCCACGAACCCTGAGAGCTCGGCGGACAAGGGCGCCGGGCCGGACCGTTCGTGCAAGAACGCATCCTTGTCAGTCGCCCGCTTCAGCGCCTCCTCGTGCGAGATCCGCCGCATCTTCACCAGCGACTTGAGGTGCTGGTCCAGACTCTGCATGCCGTCCTTCGCCCCTGTCTGGATCGCGGAGGGAAGCTGGTGGACTTTGTTCTCCCGCACCATGTTGCGAATCGCCGGCGTCGCCACCATGATCTCGACCGCGGCGATGCGGCCCCGGCCGTCCAGGGTCGGGATAAGCGTCTGCGCCACCACGCCCAGCAGCGCGTCGGCGAGCTGCACCCGGATCTGCTCCTGCTGGTGCGGGGGGAATACGTCCACGACCCGGCTGATGGTCTGCGGCGCGCTGTTGGTGTGCAGGGTGGAGAACACCAGGTGCCCGGTCTCGGCCGCGGTGATGGCCTGGGCGATCGTCTCCAGATCGCGCATCTCGCCGACCAGGATGATGTCGGGGTCCTCGCGCAGCGCGCTGCGCAGGGCCGCGGAAAACGAGTGCGTGTGCGGGCCGACCTCGCGCTGGTTGATGTTGCAATTCTTGGCCGAGTGCACGAACTCAATTGGATCCTCGATTGTGATGATGTGGTCGGTCCGCTGCTGGTTGGCGTAGTCCACCATGGCCGCCAGTGTAGTGGACTTGCCAGACCCGGTGGGCCCGGTGACCAGCACCAGCCCTCGGTCCTTCATGGCGAGGTCCTTAAGGATAGGGGGCATGCCCAGGTCGTCCAGCGGCCGGATCTTCGAGGGGATCAGGCGCAAGATCATGCCCTCGCCCAGACGCTGCATGAAGCCGTTGACGCGAAAGCGGCCCACCCCTGCCAGCTCCAGCGAGAAGTCCAGGTCGTGCGTGGCCTCGAACCTGGCCTTCTGCTCATCGGTAAGGATGTCGTAGAGCAACGAGTGCATGTCCTCCCGCGTCAGCGGGGCGGCCTCGATTCGGACGAGCTTCCCGTTGACGCGTAGGGTGGGCGGGGCACCGGCCGCCAGGTGCAGGTCGGACGCTCCCCGGTCGCGGGTCAGGATGAGAAGGTCGGAGATATCCACGGCCCGCCCTCCACTACCCTGGCAAGTTCATCCTGCGAGACGAGCCCGGCGCGCACCAGCGCCAGGCCCTGCTCGCGCATGCGCGTGCCCGATTGCACCAGCCGCTCGAACACCGTCGCGGTGCGGCCCGATCGCAACAGCAGCCGGGTGCCGAGATCCGCGATCCAGACGTCGTAGAGCACGCGCTGCCCCCGGAATCCGGTGAAGCCGCAGGCCTCGCAGCCGCCCGGTACGTAGACCGGCTCCTCGGCGGCCGGCATGGAGCCTCGAGGTGCCGGCTGCTTGCACTTCGGGCAGAGCAGGTGCACGGATCGAGCGGCCAGTATCCCCCGCAGCGTCGAGGCTACCAAGGCCGGACCCAGGGCATCCACGGTTTGGCTCAGCAGCCCGACCACGTCGGCCTGGGGGTGACCGGCCAGCACGGTGCGGTTACGTGCGGACTCGTGCGCGGCACGCAGCGTCTCCACGTTCGACGCGTCGTCCACCACGATCAGATCGGCTCCAGCCCTCACCACTCCGTGCAAGTACGCGGCCGCGTCCGTCGCCGACGCCAGCACAGTTTGGTTGATGGTTGGCCGTCGGTAGACCGGCAGGGTTTCCAGTGCCCAGATCTTACCGCGCGTGCCGGTGGGAATCAAAGCGTGGAGGAGGGTGGACCGCAGCAAGGCGTCACCACAGCCCACCAGCACCACACCCCAGGAGGCCTCCAGCGCCTGACGCAGCGGCCGGATGCGCTCGTCGGGAATGCCCAGATGTTCAAGGTCCGGCGCCTCGGTGTGGCGGGGGTAGAGGACGACGGTGGCCGCCTGACCAAGCACTGTGGGCATGAATGTGACCACGAGCACGACTTCAGTATCGCCGACCCTCACCGGGACCGTGGCCGTGCCAGACGATTCGGGCTCCGCGGCGGTCATGTCATGGAGGTATCGAATGATGGAGTCGTGCAGGTCGGCCGCCTGGGCCGGCCGGTCCGCAAGCACCCCCTGCAGCCGGTAGCGCACGCGGGCCCGGCCGCCTTCCAGCGGATCGAAATGGATCTCGGAGGCGCCCTGCTGCAGGGCCTGGACCAGGTGGAACTGCAGGTGCTGCGCCTCGGCGGCCGCAGCCTCGGTGGTTACCGCGGCGGCCCCCGGCGCCGCGTGCACGAAGAAGTGGTCGAGCATCTCGACAATATTGGAGGCCAGGGCCAGCGAGCGCCGCACCTGCAGCCGTGTGCGGGCGCCGACCTCCTCGACCGCGTGCTCGTCGGTGGGGTCGGCCATGGCCAGGGTCATCTCCTGGCCGAACTTGAGCACCGGCAGCACGCGGCGCTCCCGCAGGAACGCCTCGGGCAGCATGCGCACCGCCTCCTCGTCCACGATGGACGGGGTCAGGTGCACGTAGGGATACCCGAGCTGGGTGCTGAGGGCCCAGGCGATGTCATCCTCGGTGACCGCGCCCTGCTCGACCAGAACTTGCCCCAGCCGCTTCCTACTCTCGCGCTGGGCTTCCAGGGCGACCTCGAGCTGCTCCTCGGTGATCAGCCCGTTGTCCACCAGGATCTCGCCCAAGCGGCCTCGGCGGCGCTCGGGGACGGCCGGTGCGGGCAGATCGGACGGCGCCCCCACATCCGGTGCGGTCGGCGGCGGCGCCCCGGCCAGGAACTGCGCGATCTCCTGGCAGAAGGTCTTGATCGAGATTGGCTTCTCGATGGCCCCCACGCATCCGGCCTGGAACCAGCGTGCCCGCTCCTCATCGCCAGCCAGCGCGCTCATCGCCACAACCGGCAGACCTGCGCCCCATGGGAACTCGCGCAGCCGGCGCAGCACATCCAGCCCGTGCATGTCGGGCAGGTGCATGTCCAGGAGGACGAGGTCCGGTGGGGTCTCCTGGGCCGCGGCCAGGGCCTCGGCGCCCGAGCGCGCCGCGACGACATCGTAGCCGGCAGGCGCCAGCAACCTGCGGACCAGCAGCAGGTTCGCGGGGACGTCATCCACTACGAGGATGCGCGGGGGTCGCGTCATGCCGACACCGCAGCCAGGATCTCGACCACTTGTTCGTCCCACTGCTTGCCGGCACCCTCCCAAAGGACCTCCCAGACTTCGTCGGGCGAGAGGGCGGCGCGGTAGGTCCTATCGTGGCTCATCGCGTCGAACGCATCGGCCGCCGCCACGATGCGGGCCTCGATGGGGATCTCCTCGCCCTTCAGTCCCCGTGGGTACCCCATCCCGTCCCACCGCTCGTGGTGGCTCAAGGCAATGGCCTCGGCCATCTGGAGCAGCGAGTAACACCCGCCGGATAGGATCCGTGCTCCGATGGTCGTGTGCGTCTTCATGATCTCGAACTCGTCCGGGGCCAGGCGGCCCGGCTTGAGGAGAATCTGGTCCGGGATGCCGATCTTGCCCACATCGTGCAGGGGCGCGGCCCGACCGATCAACTCGACCTGCGACGCGGCGAATCTCAAACGCCCGGCCACCCGCGCGGCCACCTCGCCCACCCGCCGTGTGTGCTGGCCGGTCTCGTCGTCGCGGAACTCCGCGGCCAGAGCCAGTCGCTCCAGCACCTCGACGTGGGACTCCTCCAACTCCCTGGTGCGCTCGCGCACGCGGTCTTCCAGGACCAGGTTGCTCTGCTGGAGTTCCCGGTGGAGCACGCGGGCGAACAGCAGGTTCTTGATGCGCAGCATGACCTCGGTGGGATCGAAGGGCTTGGTCAGGAAGTCCCGCGCGCCGGCGGCCAGCGCCTTCTGCCGCGCCGGCATGGCCACGTCGGCCGTCAGCACCAGGATGGGGAGGTAAGCGCCCTCCGGAATCATCGGCTGCAGCAGCTCCATGACCTGGAAGCCGTCCAGGTGCGGCATCATCAGGTCCAGCAGGATCAGGTCGGGATGATACTCGGAGAACAGGGACAGCGCCTGACGCGGGTCGGTGGTGCTCTTCAGGCTAGTGTAGCCGGCGCGCTTCAGCAGGGCCTCCAGCAGGGAGACGTTGGCCTCCTGGTCGTCCACGATCAGGATGCGGGCGTTGCGGATGGCGTCGTCCAGCATGGCCGGTCCGGTCAGGCCTGTCCCAGGATGGAATCCAGGACCCCCATAAGCCTCCTGACATCCAGCGGCTTGGTCAGGTAGTCCCGGGCTCCTGCCTCGATCAGCCGCCCGACCTGCCCGGGAGTGGCGTCGGCGCTGATCACGACTACGGGGATGCCCTGTGTCTTAGGGCTCTCCTGCAGGAGGCGGAGCACCTCTTCCCCGGGGATGTCCGGCAGGTGGAGGTCCAGCAGAACAAGGTGAGGCCTGTGCTCGCGCGCCAGTTCCAGGCCCAGCCGGCCCTGCATGGCCGGGATCAGGCGCACCTCCGGGCGGTGGGCCAGCAGGTGCTGAATGAGCTTCACGTTGGACAGGTTGTCCTCAATGTAGAGGACAATCCGGACCCGCGTTGAGTCATCGAGATCCGCCGGGGCAGGCAGCGCGACACCTGCCCGCTCCAGGCGCTGCCGCGGGGACTCTGCGGAGGGGAGATCCACCCAGAACGTGCTCCCGACGCCGGCCTCGCTCTCGACCCCGAGCGCACCGCCCATCGCCTCGGCCAAGCGCCTGGAAAGCACCAGGCCGAGCCCTGTGCCCTCGACCCCGGCCTGCTCAGCGCCCAGGCGCTCGAAGGGGACGAAGAGCCGCTCCATCCGCTCAGGCGGGATGCCGGGGCCGGTGTCCCGCACCCCAATCCTCACCCGGGCGCCGGGCGCCTCCTGGCACGAGAGGCTGATCGTGCCCTCCTGCCTGTTGAACTTGACCGCGTTGGAGAGCAGGTTCAGCAGGACCTGCTTGAGGCGCTGGCGGTCGGCCAGGACGAACAGGTCTGAGGCGTCGTCCGTCCCTGCCCGCAGCAGGTGGACGTGACGCTTGGAGGCCAGGGGGGAGACCAGGTCCATGCTCTCCTGGATCACCGCGCCGACCGAAACCGGTTCCGGCGACAGCGACATCCGGCCGGCCTCGATGCGGGCCAGGAGGTCGGAGAAAAGCGCGCTGCAGGCGGGCCCCTTGAGATCGCGCACCTCTGGAAGGCGTGCGAGAACCGCCAGCACGTGCCGCGTCGTCCCCAGCAGGCGTTCCTGCTCGTCGGCGAGATCCTCTGCGATGTGCTGCGCGTCGTGGATGGCTGAAAACGTAGCAGCCCGACGCTGCTCCAGGCCGGAGTGTATGGTGACCGCAAACGCGGGCAGGCTCGTCAGGAGCACGAGCAGCAGAAGACGCACGCGAAGGTTCGCAGAGAGACCTCTGATCACAGCCACCCCTGGAGAAGGCGCTACGCCCGTGTCTTTGCGGCTTGCGGACGGCCCTGCGCGGTCGTACCGGACCGCGCCACCAATTATGTTGTTTCGCCGTTGGGACAGGTTCCTCCTTGCCTGCCACCCGCATCCACATGTCTGATGCCCAGGACGCCGGCCGCGCAGTCATGCGCTGGCGCCCGGACAGAGGATCCTCCACCTTTCGCAGAAGGACGTCGCGGCCGACTCCAGCACCGTGGGGATCCTCGGTTGCGACGTGCAGGGGCGCAGCAACGCAGAACTACTTCACCGAGGTGGAACAGGCGGCGTTTTCCCCCGGCAACTTCGTTCCCGGCATCGGCCCGTCGCCGGACAGGATGCTGCAGGGACGCCTGTTCAGCTACCTCGACACCCACCGGCACAGACTCGGTCCCACCTAATGGCCGAACAGCTTCGGCGGTCCAGCCCCGGACCCCGAGGTGGCTGTTCCGCCCATTGACGTCTCCGGGATGGCCGCGCGCCACGCGTATGAACTTGGCGATGTGGACTTCGTGCAGGCGGGCGACCTCTACCGTAAGGTCATGACCGATGAGGACCGCGAGCACCTGATTCGCAACATCGTCTCCCACCTCAAGGGCGCGCAGAAACGCCTTCAACTCCGACAGACCGCCCTCTTCTTCAAGGCGGATGCGGACTACGGCGAGCGCGTCGGCAAGGGCCTCGGCCTTGACATAAAGGAGATCAAGCGCCTCGCCGCGATGTCCCAGGAAGAGCGAGCCAAGGCGACGGCCGGGTAGCAGTCATAGCACCATGATTCAAGACAAGGCCCCGAGCGGAACAGCCCTAGGGGCCTTGTCGCATTCTCGGGGCCGGTTTCGGGAAAAGCGCGGCAGTTACTCGTGTG